>NZ_JAUBRN010000104.1:0-10996 GCF_036701875.1 Microcoleus sp. MON1_C5
CTCAATCGAATAAGGTTTCATTTTTTTAGCTTATATACTAAATAAAGTGTATCATATATACATGGAATCTGCTGTATTTAGAAAAAAATATGATTGCAAAAGACCAACTTCTTCAAGAACTAGACCAAGTACCATAACCCGTGCTGCTGAAAGTGCTTGAATTTGTTCGTTCATTAAAGACTGAGGAACAGCAAAAACTAGAATCCAAAGCAGGCCAAGCAGATCTAGATTTATAACGGGAAATAAATGACGTTTACCGTCGCCTTGCCAACTCCTTATTTTCTCAGCACAAGTATGTTTTTAAGTATTCACGCCAGACAGATAGAGACGTTTGGCGGCACTCTAGGCGTCAGAGACGAAGGTTTGTTATAGTCGGCTTTGGCTCAACCGCAAGCAACTTTTGGCGGTATTTTTTTGCATCCCACAAGTAGCGAACAAGCTGCCCCCTATCTCTATCAAATAGCGATGAATCATCCCTTTATTGACGGCAATAGACGAACGGCTTTTGCGGTGACAGATACCTTTTTGCGTTTAAATGCTTGCACTCGGAATTTGACGGACGATCGAGAATAGGATTTAGTCATGCCAGTCGCACGGGGAACCATGACTAAGGAAGAATTAAAGACCGAGTTTTAGTTATGTATTATTTAGTTTTAATAAGTAAGTTGGGCAGTGCGCTACATGGAGATTAAGTAAGGTGCGCCCATAAGCACCCTACAGTGAAAAAGGGAATCGAGGAACAAAAAAGCGAGTAAGATTATCACTAAAGAACAAAGCCGAGATCCTTTGCGTCAAATCAGTAATAAAACTAAACACAAAAAAGCACAAACCGCCGATCGCCCTTTCTCCCCCAAATCTCGCTACCCAACTACTAATTAGCAATAGCCATGAATATAAATTTTTCTCGTTACGACACCTTAACCACCCTGCTAGCAGGAACTATAGCAGCCTTAACCATAGTCATCAGCCAACCCGCGATCGCCAAAACGCCCCAAGAAGTCGCCAGCATTGCCGGGCCGCTGACAGTACAAATTAACAGTTCCCTCGGAGACGGTTCTGGCGTAATTATTGCCAAAACAGGCAAAACTTACACAGTTTTAACAGTCAACCACGTCGTAGAAAAAGCAGACGTGAAATACACCGTTCGCACCTCTAAAGGCAAAAACTATCAAGCAACCTCCGTCACCCGTTTGCAAACCGCCGACACTGACCCGGATTTAGCCGTAGTCAAATTTGAAAGCCCCGAAGAATATCCAGTCGCGACGATCGCAGATTCCGATCAAGCCGTCATCGGCACTCAAATCTACGTTTACGGCTATCCGGCTACGGGCGGACTTTTCGGCGCTGAACGAGAACCCGAACTCTCTCCCGGACTCGTTACCAGCCGCCCCGGCAACCGCCCCGAAGGTTACACTTTGCGGTATCAGGCCGTAACTTGGAGTGGCATGAGTGGCGGCCCAGTTTTTGACTCGGAAGGCCGAGTCATCGGTTTACACGGACAAGGGGAATTCGGTTTCGCGCAAACGAGTTCCGGCGAAGTCGCCCCGATTAAAACCGGATTTAATGCAGCAGTTCCAATCAATACATTTATCGCCAAGCTAGTGGCGGCGGGAATCAACAAATCCGAGTTGAAAGTAGACAATACTCCCCCAACCAGCGGCCCGGTATCTACGGCCAATCCGCAAGATGCCCAAGCCTATTATTTTCGAGGACTTTCGCTGTTAGATCAAGGAGATGCTTGGGATGCGATCGATGATTTCAACAGAGCACTTGCTTTTAAGCCCAAATATACCCCTGAATTGTTTTTTAATATCGGTAATGCCCGCACTCTCATTACCGCCGCCTTCCCCGAAATCGGTCCCACACGCGGTTCCAATGCTATTCAAGCATACACGCGGGCGATCGAAGCCAATCCCGGTTTTGCCGACGCTTACTACAACCGAGCTTTAGCTTACCTGGACAACAAAGACCAACCGAAAGCAATTGCTGACTTTCAAAAAGCAGCAGAACTTTACAAGCAAGGCGGAAGAACCAGCGCCTATCAAGACGCGCTCAACAGAATCAAGCAATTGCAGTAGAATTGGCAGTTAAGAATTAAGAATTAAAAATGACTAATCCCATTTTTAATTCTTAATCAAGTTCCTACAAACAGCAGGTAAATAACAATGACTGCTATCACCTTAAACCTCAATTCCATTATCAAACTAACTTCAGAACAGTTTTATCAACTGTGCGAAGAAAACCCAGACTTGAAACTCGAACGCAACGCCAACGGAGAATTAATTGTCATGCCCCCAACCGGAGGAGAAACGGGAAGAAGCAACTCAAAATTCAACTTACAGATTGGACTTTGGAACGAACAAACCCAACTCGGTGAAGCCTTTGATTCCTCCACAGGATTTACTCTGCCAAATAAAGCCGATCGCTCTCCCGATGCGTCTTGGGTAGAAAAATCGCGCTGGGAAGCTTTAACACCTCAACAAAGAGAAAAATTTATCCCGCTTTGTCCCGATTTTGCTGTGGAAATTCTCTCCCCAACTGACAGCTTGAAAAAGACTCAGGAAAAAATGCAAGAATATATGGAAAATGGCTGTCGTTTGGGTTGGCTGATTAACCGCAAAAAACGGGAAGTTGAAATTTATCGCCCCGGCCAAGATGTGGAAGTTTTACAATCTCCTCTCACCCTTTCTGGGGAAAATGTTTTGCCGGGATTTGTTCTCTATTTGCAAAAAATTTGGAATTAGCAGAGTTTAATTTTGACTTATATCATCTTCCGTAAAATAACCGTTATAAGCTGCTAGTGAGGAATCCAAGTTGGAGCGAGTGAAATGATGACTCTTCCTCCTCACTACGAACCAATTTTGTTATGCTCGTTCGAGGGGACATAATATTAGCTGGAAATGTGATAAAATTATAATTTCTCATAAAATCAACGCGCTATAATTAGGGTTCCAACAATTCCCGCTACAAATGTCACATTAGAATAATTAAAAACACTTTTTGACCGGCAACTTGTCAGAGACGACCAATTTTTTAGAGAATGGCAAGACGAGTTGCCAGAAATTAGCGCCTTTCAAAAACGACAGCTAGATCCGACTAAAGCGGGTTACTTCAACTTGTTGGAGTATCCGCCGATGCGGGAAAAAACTATTAGTTTGTCGATCGTCTCTCCGCTGTTATTTGCAGGCGAGTTTTATCTGCATCCTTTCTACATTAAGCCAGAAAAATCAGTCGAAATTTCCGAAGAAGATGAAGGCGTTATCATCAAAGGCAGCATCAATACTTTAGTTTTAAAAGAGCAGTTGTAGCTGATGGCAATAGAAACGAAACGAGTTTTGTTTTCGATCGAAGCCAGCTTGGCGCAAATCTTAGCTTATATGCTGGCCAATCCTAATCCCGATAAACCTAGTTACGGCATGATTGCTACAGGTGGCAGTTTCATCTTTGTTAAATTAGTGAAAGGAGAATCACCTCGATATAGCACATCTGATTTATTTGGAATTAGCAATCCCACTAATAATTTACATGATGTACTCCGAATCCTCAAAGGCTTGAGCCAAATCGCAGCTAGCAATTAATCATGAGTCATAAGTGATTAGTTATTAGTGAGTTTGAACATCGCACCCTGATTCCTTCCTCCTTCAGAATTACCAAGGCGAACCGATCATGGTAAAAGCAGCCCAATAATAAGGATGCGAGAAATTTCGATCGCCCCTGGTGGTCAACTCCGACGGCAAAGGCAGAGCTTCATAGTTGCCCGATCGCACCAAATAACCATCTTGCAACCGCACTTCTCCCCGCAGCATCGCCAACTGCGCTTGCCGCAAAGCCTCAGCCTTAATCGGCGCTGTACGCAACTCCTGGTAAAACTCAGTCATCAGCCCCAAAGTAGCGACATCGCTGACATACCACAAACTCGCCAAAGCAGATTTTACCCCCGCGTGTACCGCCAACCCTGCAAACCCCAACTCAGCTTGTTCGTCTCCCACCGCCGTAGTACACGCACTCAAAACCAACAACTCCACCTGCGGGTTAGATAGCTTCAACTGCTCCAACTGATTCAACTGCAACTTAGTATCCCAAAACTGAATGTAAGAATTTTCCGCCCCCCCAGGCTGAAAATCCCCGTGAGTAGCTAAATGAATAATTTTGTATTGCGGTTGATTGCGCTTGTTCTTCAAATTTGCCAAAGTAAAAGCTTCATTGAGAAAAGACGAACCCGGCCAAATCTTGCCGACAATTGTCGATATTTCCAGCGGCACCGCAGGCAAAGGATTTTGATCGTATTTGGCAGGAAAATTCGACGCACCCATCGCTAACACTTCAGAACCCTTAACATCGGCATAGCGAGTATCAGTTAAACTCAAACTCGGAATCAGCCCCAAACTGTACTTTTCTACCAAAAACTGCTTGCCGTCGTAAAGAGCAGCCAAAGGCAAAGTTCGCAAACCGGCGTCCATCGAAAACACCAAAGTGTCAATCTTGTTAGCCTCCAATTCCGGTTGCAGCGGTGCAATTAACCACTGGTAAAGTTGCTCGGCAGGTTCCTTGTAATTAGCAGCATTCAATCTCCTAGGAGTTCTGATAGCATTAGTGAATTTTTTAGCAACTTGCAGCACTGTCTCGCGGCTTGCAGGCACGCTTTTAAAAACATTTTTGCCGTCTGGCAATAACAACACAAGTTCTAAATGTTTTTCTTTCGCCCATACGTAAAGGATCGCGGGTTTAACCCCAGTCAACCGATTGACGCTGCTGAGAGTATCTCGAATACTTTGCTGCGTGACTGACTTTTCAGTGAGATTACCCCCAAAGTAACGTTCAAATTCCCGGCCCTGAGTTCTATCCCTTTGCTGCACTGCGTCGATCGGACTTATTTGCGCGATCGAACTCGATCGAGAAATCTCAGGAACCCTCACATTCCCGATACTTTCTGCACTCACCGCACTCGCAGGCTTCTGTGGAGTTGTTGCCACGCTGCCGTTTTCTGTCGTCGCAGGCGCGCCCAAATTGTCTGTTAACACCGACGGCGCCAGCACTACCGAGGAGCCGGCCGCAGTCTCGTTGGGCCGCGCATCAACAGACGCAGCAGCAGGTTCTGGCGAGACATTTGTGGTACTGCCCTTTGGCACCGACGCTGCGGGAGGGAGACTCACCTGAGTCACAATTTGTTGAGAATTGTCTGTAGTTTTCAGTTCCACGCTGCTAGTTGGTGCCGGACTCGACACGATCGCCAGCGGCCCGATCGCAGTTGAGGAGGTGGCAGTGTTCGACTTCGAGTTTCCCGTCCCAACAGTCGCCGCCGTGCAGGTTCCCGACGGGCAAGTGCTTTGCAGCAGCGTCTGTGAACCCGATTGAGCCAGCCCCTCTGTAGAAATGCTGACCTGGGCGCGCTCAGCAGCCGTTCCTGTTCCCGCAGCCCGAAATGCTCCCCCAGCTTCGATTGCCACATCGCCGCCGGTATTGCCACGAGCTTTGATCGAAACAACTTCAATATCTTTCTGGCCGGTAATTTGGCTCGAACCGGCACTTCCCGATTGCGAACTCGAGTTGATCACCCCTGTAACGATCCGGCCCGGCGCCGCAATCGAAATATCTCCCCCGCTTCTGGCACCAAAAGCATCGATGTTGCCGGTTTCTACCGCACCGGCGCTGCGAATATTGATAGGGCCCGCCACCCCGGAAGTTGAGCGAGATGAAACCGTACCAGCAGTCAACTTGCCTTGACTGGTAGTGATGTTAATCCCCGCAGTCGAGGTAAGGTCTCCGACGGCTACAGTACCGCCCATCAGAGAGATCGTGGCGTTATCAGTACCGACGATCGCACTCGTTCCCACGATCGCGCCGCTGCCCGATGGCGATCGAATCGTCGTCGGATCTTGAAATGTCACCGCCACTGGCGTTGAATTTGGAGTTGAATTTGGCGTTCCAGAAGGAATCGAGATCACACCGCTACCGTCAGCGCGCCCGATCGCGATCGAAGCAAACCCATTCCGAAAAGTGTTCAATTCAGCAGCAGTCAAGTTCAGAGCTTCTGTATCGTCAGAACCTTGAATTATAATGTTTTGGCTTGGATCGGCCGGTTGCAACACCAGATTGCCGTTGCTGGCGATCGAATTTTTGTCACCCCTCAAATCAATTTCGTTGCCTGTCAGGGTAATATCTCCCCCTGTTTGCGAGTCGCCAGCTTCGATCGCCCCGGCAGTGACTCCATTGCGCCCCGTCAGCGTCACATTCCCCGCGCGATCGCCCCTTGTGTCGATCGCCCCGGCAGTCACCGTGCCCTGTGCGGTAACACTAACATCTCCCGCCGAATTGCCTGTATCTTCGGAAGAATTGACAGAAGTGTTGATGGTGCGGGAAGTTCCAGTAACTAGCCGACCGGTTGTGACATTGCCTGCGGTGCTGACGATGCGAATTTCCTGATTGTTGGTAGTGATATTTCCGGTTCTGATATTGCCATCAGCTTTGAGAGTAATTGAGGCATTGTCGGCCGCTGTCAAGGAATTTGTGGTAGTGATTGTTCCCAAACCCGCTGGCGATTGAATAATTAGCGGATCGTAAAATGTGAAATCGTTGGCAATCAGAATGGAACCGATACCGTTGCTGCGGCCGATCGTAATTCCAGCAAACCCATTTTCCAAACTTCCGAGGTCGCTTGCCGTCAGATTCAAATAAATATTAGTACCGACATCTCCAGAACCGCCGATCGCAATATTTTGACCTGGACTCCAAGGTTGCAGTACCAAAAAGCCAGTACCGCTGACTGAATTTTTGTCGCCTTTAAAATTAATTTCATCACCAGTCAAAGTAATGTTTCCCGAGCCCCCTGCGACGAAGCTCACTCCCAGAACATTCCGAGCCGTCACAGTTACATTTCCCGTCGCTTCCGGGCCGCTGGCATCAAGTTTTTGGGCCGTTACGTTCAGGCCGTCGAGCAAAATATTCCCGCTGCTGCCGGTGCTGGGATTGGATGAAGAAATATCGTTTGCAACTGTCGAACCCTGACTAATCAAACTAATATTTCCGCCGTTACTCGACAAATTGCCCGCAGTAATTTGATTTCCCGAAATCGCGATCGCACCGCCAGCCGTGCTAATTGTATCGGCCGCATTCATCGAAAAAGCACCCGCACCATTGCCATCGGCATCTGCTCTCAATGTTACCGAACCAGTAGTTGCTTGAAAGCTCAACTGATTATCCGCCAAATCAGCAATTGTAATATCATTGAGCGCTTCGAGAACCACATTTGACGTAGCCGACATACTTTCCAAAGCTCTAGCCGAAATTGTCAGCGAAGGCTCAGAATTGTTTTGCTGTCCTGGTAGCGTTTCTGTTGCCAAAATATTATTGTTGGCAATTATTGACGCATCGCCCGCACCTTCTGGGGAATCTGTAATTAAAATATTTTTTGGATCTAACAGCAAAGTCCCCAAACCGTTTGTCCCAGAGGTATCGACAGTACCGTTAAAAATCAATCTTTGCTTGCCCGAAACTTCCACAAACCCCCCAACACCTGCGGTTCCCGTTGCAGAAACGCCATTTGCGCTGATGCTGCCCAAAAATGCTGTTGTGTTGTCAGCCCAGACAACAACTCTGCCGCCGTTGCCTGATTCAGTTGCGTTGGCAGCGATCGAACTTTTGCCATCCACGTAAGTCATCCTGGCATTCGGCACAGTTCCCTCGCCTCGGTAATCTCCCCCGATCCGCACCGTTCCGCCGCCGTCCGGCCCCGAAGCTTCAATCTTCGCTCCCAACAGCCCTACCTTGTCGCCCAAAACGTTGACGCTTCCTCCCGCGCCCCCCGTAGCAGACACGTCCGCAGATCCCGCTACCAGCGCAGTTCCAGCACCTCCTGGCACTGTTTGGCCGCCTGTGAGTACAACTTCACCTTGAGCGTTCGTAGTTATACCCGTAGCGTTAGCCACGCCGGGGCCCGAGAGCAGCCCCGGTAAACTCTGGGGAGAGAAGGGAACACCTTCCGAACCCGACATTCCGGCTGCTGGAGAAACTTCTAAACTCAGCAAAAGTCCGTTTTGACTGAACCGCACCAGATTTTTGCCCGGGACAGCCGCCACAGTAATTTGACCGCCCGGGGCTGAAAGTTGCCCTGTACTGATGACCGTGCCGCCCAGCAAAGTCAAATTTTGCCCGGTTCCGACAGCCAAGTTACCTGCATTGACAATACTCGCGGGCTGTGAGCCAAAAACAAAAGCATTCGGCGCTCCGACTAGGGCTGGGTAGTCGTTCGCGCCTGTACCGTTGAACCAACGGTCGTCAAAACCGATACCGCTAGCGGTGGTAGCAAAAAAAGACCCGGACACGTCGAGTCGGGCATTCGTTCCAAAAATAATCCCTGCGGGGTTCATCAGCAACAAGTTAGAATTGCCGCCAGTAACTTGAATTAGACCGTTAATTAACGAAGCGTCCCCACCGACAACGCGGCCGAGGATATTTTTAACGGTTGGGTTGGAGATGAAATTGGCAGTTTCGCCAGAATTCAGACCGAACCGAGTAAAACTGTGGAACAGATTTGCTCCGTCTCTGGAGGGAGTGCCGCCCTTAATGTCGTAGCGGGGGGGCGACCCTGTACCTGGGGCGGTGACAGCGGTTCCGGTGCCGTCTGGGGCTGAAATAATAGATTGTGCCGCAGCAATTTGAGATTGGGGATAAATTGCCACGAGTATCCATCCCCTGCTGTTTTCTTTGAGGAAAACCAGGTTGGGGAAAAAATCTAATATCAAAAATCCAGCAAGGGGAATTGCTGCCAGAATCGACCGCACAGCACGTTGAGCATTCATAAGTTTGCCTCGGTCTAGACCTTCATTCGAGTTTAAAATTGAGATTTTAGGTAAAAAAGAGTCGATGGCACCCCAATCCTGACACTTCCTAACGCGAACTCTCGATCGCAAATCTTAAATTTTAAGTCTAAATTTGATTGTGTCACCAACATAGCAAAGACTGACAGTAAGTGTCGAAACACAGGAAGTTTAAACAGAGAAAATTATGAGCGATCGAATTGTCCGTCTGATCGGTTTAACTGGGGGCATCGCCACCGGTAAAACCGCTATATCTAATTATCTGGCAGATGCCTGTGGATTTCCGATTTTAGATGCCGATATTTACGCCCGCGAAGCTGTGAACCCCGGTTCGCCAATACTTGACTCTATTGTAGAACGATACGGCGCCGGTATTTTGCTCCCGGACGGCACTTTAAATCGGCCCGAGTTGGGAAGTATTATTTTTTGTAACGCAGCGGAGCGGCAGTGGTTGGAACAACAGATTCACCCTTACGTGCGTCGCCGATTTGTTGAGGAAACTCAAAGCTGCATTGCTGCATTGACTCCGGTATCCCAGGACACACAGAATTTAGGTACAAAAACTCAAGAAACCAAGTTTTTTCACCGCGATCAAACGCTAGAACGAAGTATTGTTGAAAAAAACTCCGCTTTCTGCGCCCCCACTGACACGTTGACTTTGGTTTTAGTAGTGCCACTGTTGTTTGAAGCTAATATGACTGACTTGTGTACCGAAATTTGGGTGGTGTACTGTTCACCCGAAGTGCAGTTAGAACGACTAATGCAGCGAGACGGCTTGAGTTACGATCGAGCTCAGGCCCGCATTAACACTCAGTTGTCGCTAGCTCAAAAATGTCAACAAGCTGATGTTATTTTGGACAACTCGTCAACCCTTGAGTCGCTATTCCTGCAGGTAGATGTGCAAGTCAGTCGCTGTGAGATTTGATATTTGAGATTGACTCCGCGATATCAGTTTTAAAACCAGTTTTTTTACTCCCTGCGCGCCAGTTCGATTTGAGAGTTGAGATTTGAGATTGACTCCACGATTTTGTGAACGGGTTTTTTTTCCCCAACCGCTTTCGACTCCTCCTTCGGAGTGGCGCGTAACCGCTCTTGTCACAAAGCCAGAGAAGAAAAGATCGGAAAAGATCAGAAAAAATCAGAAAAAATCCAAGGTTCACAATTTATTTAAAAATACAATAGCAACCATTTATGAAGTTAATGTGAAAAATTAGGCAGTGCCCGCTTTAAGGAATCTCATTCACCAAGATATTTATATGTAAGGTGCTGATGGCGCGCCTGGGTACTCTCCTGTTGGGTCTTTAATCCCCGGGTTGCCGCTTCACCTCAATAAATTATGAAGTTAATCATAAAAGTAGTAAAACTTTACAATTGGCGGTTTTCGTTTCCTTGTTGGAAGCCCCTTTCAAGAGGATTCCAGGGGTCATACCATTTTAGATTTTAGATTTTAGATTTTAGATTTTAGATTTGGGAATGATTTATAACTACCAGGGTTGGGAAGACGGGCAGAGAAGAGTAGCATTATTTTTTTGAACAGGGTCTTGAAGTCTGCTGGTGGCCAGCAAGTAGCAGAGAACTAGAAATTACCAGCGAACCAGCGAGCTAGATGATGGATTTCACCAGCTTTTAACCAAAACTCAAAAAAATTGTAGGTGCGGTCACTTACTAATTGAGGATTTCGTCACAATTATTTTTTTTATCCTGATAGCAGAGTGCAGACTGCGTATCAAGAAGGGGAAAATACAAACACCAAAATTTATGATGCGCGTTTACTCTTCCATCCTGATGTCAAGCCTGTTACTGACTGCTGGCGCAGTTAATGCTCAAAGCTTAGAAACTCGATCGACCTTTTTTGCTCAAAACAACTCTGCTCCCGAAATTTTAACCGCCGTAGCCGACACTCAGACCTTGTACGATAAAGGGGAAGATAATACGGCACCCGACCGAGGCGAGGGGAGATAAAGCAGAAAAAAGCGATAATTGCAGGGAATTAGGGGGAGAATGGGAGAATTAAAAATTGGGAGAAGAAGAGAAAAATTGAAGATTTCGATTTATTAATTCGGGACTTACGTACTGCGTACCAAAAAACCGATTTTTTAGCGGTATAGCAACCGCCAAGGCGGTTAAGCCGCTGTGCGAAGCACGGCTTCCATTGCATCCCTGAGACAGTCGAATTTAAT
>NZ_JAUBRN010000105.1:0-10948 GCF_036701875.1 Microcoleus sp. MON1_C5
TAAGTCGGGAAGTTTTTCCATTCCTTTATCTAATGTCTATCTCGTCTTCTTGTCAAGGGGGTTGAGCAATTACCATTGAGATTATTACTAAAATTAAGAACTTGCTGGAAAACCCACCCAAAGCTTTAACAATTTGCATCTATAATGATAAGGGAGGTGTGGGAAAAACTACAACGACAATCAACTTGGCTGCGATTCTTCGACAACAGCACAAAAAAGTGCTTGTTGTTGACTTCGATCCACAACAAGGAGATTTAACAGATTCATTAGGCTTACAGGAAGGAAAAGTCAAATTATCTGATTGCCTGGTTGAGGAAGCATTGAATGTTAAAGAAACTCTTCAAGCATTTAATCTGAAGGATAAAGCAGGGCTATTAGTTAAGGTATTTGATGTCATCCCATCTGACTCAGGGTTATCAAAGTTCATGAGTTATGAGTATGAAGCAAAAATTGAAAAAGGTTCAGCAATGCTGCGATATTTGCTTGATATTTTTGTTTCTAAATATGATTACATCTTAATTGATGCACCTACGAACTGGACTTTTTTTAGTAAAAGCTGTGTGATAGCTTCCGATGTAATCCTCATGCCAACAGAACACAATAACTTTTCATCTTTAAAAAATGCTGCTAAAGTGATTAAAGAATTCTTACCTGAAGTTAAGAAGCTTAGGCAGGACGGTGGCCCTATTGCCTTGCCGATATTTTTCAATAAACATAAAGAAACAGAGGCTTCAATCAAAAGAGCAAATGCAGAGATTAAAGCAATTCTTACACTTAAGAAAGCAGATAATTATCTTCTAGATACTAATTTGTTACCCTATTATTGGCCTAAATCTACAAAAACGGTGATTGACACAACTATATTCAGTGTTCCAGAATATGAAGTTGTTTCAACGGCAGCTTTTTCTCGAAAACCAGCGGTTTTTCAACACAAAAAAGCCGCTGAATATTACTTAAAATTAGCGAAGGAGTATTTTTTGTATGAGTAATTCTGAGAACATCGGTAAGTTAATGCACTTGAAGTTATCTAAAATTGAGTCAGCAGAACCCTGCTCTGAGTCAGAGTTTATCATTGCCGGAGCCGCCGAAGCCGTCTTGCAAGCAGGTAATCGCAATTGGATTCCGATTATCGTTAAAGAAACAGGCGACTCTCAGTATCAAGTGGTGAGCAATCACTTTGTCTATGCTGTAGCTCAACAAGCCAAATTAGATTTAGTATGGTGTATTGTCATTGACCCCAAACCATCAAATATTGAACAAGCGAAGATTCTAGCGCGCGAAGCAAATCCCACAGTCAATCTGAGTACAGCATCAAAAGATACTATTATAGCTGTACTTAAATACTTAGTTAAAGAGCATAATTGGAAGAATGTAAAACCAGTTGAAACGGCCAATAAAATTGTAGATTCTAACCGCGCTCAATGGTCAGATTTCACCCCCCTGACTAAGTTACAATGTGGTTTGACTAAGGCGAGATTAGATTTTATTGCTAAAGTATTTTCTATATCACCGCCACCGCCGCCGCCTCCTCCTCCTCAAGCAGTCAGTGTGAAACGTGCATCAAGAGATGAAATTTTTGACCGTCTCAATTACTTATCAACTAATAAAATAGGAGGCTTTGAAAATATTGATGCCGAAAAAACAGCCGATGCTATCTTCACCGCGAATAAAGGCAAGTGGAAAACCCTCAGTCCAATTTCCAAACTTGAATGCGGCATTGATACAGCCAAAATGAAAATCATTAAAACCCTATTTAGCCTGTAAAACTATGTTAAGTGGTGTAGCGGATTCAATTTACTGGCTCAACCGCTATATTGAAATATCGGAAAATATCGCCCATTTTGCCGAAGTCAATTTTAATCTCATTCTCGACTCTCCCAGCGGTATTACTCAACTATTTACCGATCTGCCCACTTAATGTACCATTGTGCGAAAATGTCAAGCGGACGCTCAAACCAAAAGTCCGTAGAGGACTGTTAAACGCTCTCACACACAATTCTCATGCGAAAGACCAAAACATTCTTTTTGTCAAGCTTGTTCCTGATTGGCTTAACAATTAGTTTTCTGCTGACTCCTGGTTGGTTCTCAAACTTCCCATCCCGCGCTAACGCAACTATGCCTCCGCAAACCCAAACCGCCGAATTTCGCGCCTTCTGGGTGGACGCCTTCAATCCCGGCTTCAAAACCCCTCAAGAAGTCACAAAATTAATCGCAGACGCGCAGCGGGCAAATGCCAATGCCATCGTCGCCCAAGTCCGCCGCCGTGGCGATGCCTTTTACACGAGTGCGATCGAACCCCGCACCCTCGATCCCAACGTTCCCCCCGGTTTCGATCCCCTGCAAGATTTGATTGACAAAGCCCACGCCGCAGGCATTGAAGTACACGCTTGGATGGTGACGCTGCCGGTGGTTTCGGGTAGCAAACTTCCCGCCGGTCACGTTTGGCAACAACACGGGCCTTCGGCCCCCGGCAGCGACAATTGGGCAATGCTGACTTACGGTGGGGAAGCCCAAGGCTATCTCGATCCCGGCCATCCAGACGCCGTAGATTATACTGTTTCCGTCTATTTGGACTTGCTGAAGCGCTACGATGTGGACGGCGTACAGTTGGATTATGTGCGCTACGGCGGGCCGACTTGGGGCTACAATCCGACTGCGATCGCCCGTTTCAATCAGCAAACAGGTCGATCGGGCAAACCCGCACCCACCGATCCCGCGTGGATGCAGTGGCGGCGCGACCAGGTGACAAATTTAGTGCGGAAGCTTTATGTAGAAAGCCTTGCGATTAAACCGCGCGTTAAAATTACCGCCGCCACGATCGCCTGGGGAGACGGCCCAACAAACGATGCAGCTTGGTATCAAACGCAGCCTTACAAAGAAGTATTGCAAGATTGGCGCGCTTGGCTGGAAGAAGGGATCGTAGACATGGCGATGCCGATGACTTACCAGCGCGAGTACAAACGATCGCAAAAACTCGCTTACGACAACTGGATCGAGTACGCCAAAGACCACCAGTACAACCGCCAAATTGCGATCGGCCCCGGCAATTACCTCAACTACATCGAAGACACTCTAGGCCAGATTCGCCGCGCCGAAGCGCCCTCTGCGAAAGGAAATCACGTCGCAGGTACGGTGCTCTATTCCTACGCTAGCAGCAACGTGTACACGAATGTGGAACTGCGAGCGGGCGGTAGCGGTGATTTGCCCCGCCAGCCTTGGAAATACGTTCCCCAAAGCAACGATTTGTTTTATACCGCCCTTTCGCAGCCGAGTCAATACGTTGATGCTGCGACGGGCAAAACCTATGAAACTCAGCCTGTGTGGGCGACAGCAGCAGCCGTTCCCGATATGCCTTGGAAGTCGCGGCCGACTACAGGTGCGATCGCCGGAAATTTGCAGCAGTGCGCTCAAACTTGCGACGGTGCGAGCTTGACATTGCAGTCGATCGATGCTGCTGGCCAGGTGCGTCAACTGCGCGCGGATGGTAAAGGATGGTTTGGGGCGATCGAGCTTTCTCCGGGAACTTATCAGTTGAAAGTTGACAGAAGTCAGATTCAACAAACAGTTAATGTTGTCGCGGGCGAAGTTGCAAAAATCAATTTCGGAGCCTCTTAATCACTTTTTAGGGTGCGCCGAGGTGGGCTATTGCGATCGACTTACAGCGTATCCCGGGTTTATAGAACCCATTTAGGATCTTTTTGTTGTCTCACAAGCCTTTGAGGTATCTAGGTTGTATCTGGTTTGATGCCTGTTAGCTTAAAGTCCTGACTCTGGTATTAAATCCTCTGGTAAAACGATCCCCTCAAAACCATATAGTTCGCTCAAGAAGATACCAAATGGGTTCTATAAAGTTTCTAAGATTTCTGACTTAGGGAATCTTACTTTTGCGAGTGAAGCATACTTATCTGCTTCAGAGCGATAGCCAGCCGCACAAGCTACGACGGTAGTAAAGCCTTTTGCAGAAAGACCCAACAGGCGATCGTAATTGACAGGTTCAATTCCTTCCATTGGACAGGTGTCAACACCAAGCAATGCAGCACAGGTCATAAAGTTGCCCAGTGCAATATAAGTTTGGCGCGTTGACCAGTCATTGATATTAAAACTGCGGCCACCATCAACCAAGTCACTGACGATTAGACTCCGATATCCTGCCATTGCCTCTACAGTCCCGCCTCGCACCTCGGCAGTGCGGGCCATAAAGCGATCGACATCCTCGGCAGTGAGATTCTTTTTAATCGCGAACACGACATAATGAGAGCAATCAGTAACCTGTGACTGATTCCAGGAGAGGGGCTTGAGCTGTTCTTTAAGTTCCGAGCTGGTAATAATCAGAAATTTCCAAGGTTGAAGCCCATAAGAAGATGGTGTTAACACTAACGCATCTTCTAAAGCTGTCCAGATTTCTGGAGCAATTGTTTTGGCTGGATCGAACTGTTTGGTGGCATATCGCCATTTGAGATTTTCGAGTAAGTCTGTCGTAGTGATGTGATTCATTTCTTTTACTTAAGAGATTGCAGTTAATCATGGTTGAAACGGATAATTACAGGCTGGTTGCAAATAATCCTGGTTCAACTGAAATGATAACGGAAGCGGTCTGCAAAAAGTAGCGAGCAGGTCGATTTGAGCCCCCGAAAGACTAATTTTTAGCTAATTCTTAATCGCTTTCCAGAATGCTTGCCAGCAAAGCTTGCTGAGCGTGCATCCGATTTTCTGCCTGATCCCAAACGCGCGATTGACTGCCCTCAATCACGTCATCCGTAATCTCTTCATCCCGGTGTGCGGGCAAACAGTGCAATACAATTGCATTCTTATCTGCTAACTTCAGCAATTGTTCATTTACCTGATATGGCTTAAACAAAGGAATCCTGATTTTTGCTTCCTCTTCCTGTCCCATACTCGCCCAAACATCAGTATAAATAACTTGAGCATTCTTCACAGCAGCTTCTGCGTCCGCCGTCACAGTAACTTCTGTTTTTCCATTAGCAATATTCTTAGCTTTTTCCACTATCTCAGCATTCGGCTGGAAATCTTGAGGGCAAGCAATTCTTACATTCATTCCCGTCATTGCACAGCCCAACATCAGCGAATTTGCCATATTATTGCCATCGCCCAAATAAGTTAAAGTCACCCCTTCCAACTTGCCAAAACACTCTTTTACTGTCATTAAATCCGCCAGCACTTGACATGGGTGTTCGTCATCTGTCAGTGCATTAATCACAGGAATTTTGGCATAGTTAGCAAAAGTTGCTAAATCCTTTTGCTCGAACGTCCGAATCGCCAAAATGTCTAAATATCTGTCTAAAACCCTGGCTGTATCTACCAAAGGCTCACCACGGCTGACTTGTGTAACGTTGGGATTGAGGTCAATCACTTGCCCTCCCAATTTATACATTGCTACCGTAAAACTTACCCGCGTTCGCGTTGAAGCTTTGGAAAATAACAAGCCGAGAACTTTATTGCGTTTCAGCTTGACCATTCCCGATTTTAAACTGGCTGCTAGATCCAGCAAATAATTTAATTCATCAATGCTTAAATCTGCCAGACTTAATAAATCTCGCCCTTTTAATGAGTCCATGCTTTCCCCCACACACAAATTTTTAACTGTGTCTTAAATCTTAGCCCGCAGAGGTGGGTTTTGTTTCTGTAATCCCTAATTGACATCTGCGGGTAAGGTTTATGCGGGCAATTGCTCGATCGCGCGATCGATCGAATCGCAACCTTGTTCAACCGTTTCTACCACAGCCAACACGCCCCGCAATTCCCCAGCGCCGGGGAAACCCTTAGCATACCAGGTTAAGTGCTTGCGCGCTTGGGAGACACCGCTTTCACCTTTATATTCCCACAAAGCCCGCAAATGTTCCTTAGCACATTCGAGGCGTTCAATTGGTGTCGGAGCTATCTTTTCCACACCAGTTTTCAAGAAATAATCAACTTCTCCCACCAAAAAAGGATAGCCCAACGTTCCCCGCGAACACATCACTCCATCTGCGCCGGTTTCTTCGAGACATCGCATCGCTGCTTCCACTGAAAAAATATCCCCGTTAGCAATAACTGGAATCGATAAAACTTCTTTCACTCGGCGAATCCACTCCCATTTTGCCGGGCCGGTGTAACCTTGCGATCGAGTGCGGCCGTGCACGGTAATCATTTTTGCTCCCGCATCTTCCATCCGCTTGGCAAATTCCAAAATATTAATTTCTTTGTCAGTCCAACCGATCCTAGTTTTAACCGTGACAGGAACATCTACCGCTTCCACAACAGCCCGCACAATTGCCTCGGCCGTTGCCGGGTCTCGCAGCAGAGAAGAACCGCCGCCGTTTTTAGTAATTTTGTTAACCGGACAGCCCATATTAATATCAACAGTATCGGCTCCTTCGGCCACTGCTTTCTGGGCCGCTTCTGCCAAGAAATCCGGCCGGCAGTCAAACAATTGAATGCTAATCGGGCGCTCGTTCGGGTCAACTTCCATAATTCTCGGCAGTTGCTTCACGTAGTGCAAACCCGTAGCGTTCACCATTTCCGTGTACATCATCGAATCCGGCGCGTAGCGGCGCACCAGGCGGCGAAATACCAAGTCGGTAACGCCGGATAAGGGCGATTGCAGGACGCGGCTTTTAACTTCAAAATCGCCGATTTTGAGCGGAGTTGCTAACCTTTCTTTTAATTCTGGAGATAGAGCAAGCATAGTCGATCGCACTTTAATTCTAATATCTGTATATTATACTACACTTCAGATAGTTGACAGTTGTTAACTATATTTTTAGCCGATTATTGAGGGACAGCTAAAAGTATATTTAACCTGACCGCAATGCCTATTTTACACATCCCGATCGCCCGAATTTGAATATTGTGAAACCAGGGCCCAAACGCCAACGCCGACCACAGTTAAATCTCTGTGCGGCTTCGATCTATCTATGGGGTGTGACCATTAATGAGGGATCTACCTACTAAGAGTGTTGCCCAAGTCATATTTTTATTGTTTAATTCTGCCGAATGCTCTGCCTGCCTTCGGCTCCGGCTATCTTCAGAGGACTAATGGTTAAATTTATTGGGATTCTGCAAAAGCCGTACATCAGATCGTTTTAAACTACAATTGGTGGATTCCTGACGACGCCGATCGAACATTAAAAAAATTGTAGAGAATTCCTATGGACGCCGCAGCACTCTGGCAACGCTATCAAGACTGGCTTTACTATCACGAGGGATTGGGACTTTACCTCGATATCAGCCGCATGGGATTCGACGACGCTTTCGCAGCAGCACTGAAGCCCAAATTTGACAAAGCTTTCAAAGACATGGCAGCTTTGGAAGCAGGTGCGATCGCCAATCCCGACGAAAACCGGATGGTGGGCCACTACTGGCTGCGAAACCCCGATTTAGCTCCCACTCCAGAATTAAAACAAGAAATAGTCGAAGGCATAGTACAAGTCGAAGAATTTGTCAAGAAAGTTCAAAACCGCGATATTAAACCGCCCTTTGCTCCGCAATTTACCGACATAATTTCGATCGGCATCGGCGGTTCCGCCCTCGGCCCCCAATTTGTTTCCGAAGCTTTATCCCCAGACATTCCGCCCCTAGCAATACATTTTATCGACAACACAGATCCGGCTGGGATCGATCGAATCCTCAACAAAATCAAAGACAAACTCGTCAGCACCCTAGTAATTACTATCTCCAAATCCGGCGGCACCCCCGAACCCCGCAACGGCATGATTGAAGTTCAAAAAGCCTTCGCCGCCCAAAAACTAGACTTCGCCAAACAGGCAGTTGCCATCACTGGAACAGACAGCAAACTAGACAAATTAGCCAAATCCGAAGGCTGGATTGGCAGCTTCCCGATGGCCGACTGGGTGGGAGGACGCACTTCCGAATTGTCAGCAGTTGGACTTTTGCCCGCAGCTTTGCAAGGCATCGACATTCGGGCGATGCTCGACGGCGCTAAAGTCATGGACGAAGCTACTAGAACCACCGAAATCACACATAATCCCGCTGCCTTGTTAGCAATGTCCTGGTATTTTGCTTGCAACGGACGCGGTGAAAAAGATATGGTAGTTTTGCCGTATAAAGATTCACTCCTATTGTTCAGCCGCTACTTGCAGCAATTAGTCATGGAATCTCTAGGCAAACAGGAAGATTTAGACGGCAATACAGTTCATCAAGGTATCGCAGTTTACGGCAACAAAGGCAGCACCGACCAACACGCCTACGTCCAGCAACTGCGAGACGGCGTGCCGAATTTCTTCCTAACATTTATCGAAGTTTTGCAAGACAGGCAAGGCATTTCCCCAGAAGTAGAAACCGGCGTGACTTCCGGAGATTATTTGTCCGGTTTGTTGCAGGGAACTCGACAAGCTTTGTACGAAAATCACCGAGATTCCATTACTGTCACAATTCCCCAAGTCAACCCGGAGACAGTAGGAGCATTAATCGCCCTCTACGAAAGAGCCGTAGGTTTTTACGGTTCCTTGGTGAATGTCAATGCCTATCACCAGCCGGGCGTCGAAGCAGGCAAAAAAGCTGCCGCTGCTGTATTGGACTTACAGCAGCGGGTACTGCAAGTGCTCAAAGACGCTCAAACACCTCTGTCTGTAGAAGAACTAGCCAAAAAAGCAGGAAGACCAGAGCAAATCGAGACAATTTACAAAACTCTGCGGCATTTGGCAGCCAACGGGCGCGGCGTAGCTTTGGAGGGTAAATTAGGACAACCGGCTACTTTAACTGCAAGTTATCAAGAAAATTAAACAGTAGAATTAAACATTAAAAGTGAAATTAGTCACTTTTAATGTTTAATTTTTAATTCCCCCATGCCATTAACTATTCTGGTTGCTGACGACGATTTCGCGACTCGCTTGTCAATTACCGATTATCTAGAAATTACCGGATACTCTGTAATCGCTGCTGAGAACGGCAAAGAAGCTTTAGGTTTGGTAGATGAATTTCAGCCCCACTTGATTGTTACCGACATTACAATGCCCGAGATGGATGGCTACGAATTCGTGCGCCGAGTTCGGACTCGTCCCGCTTTCCGCTTGCTGCCGGTGATTTTTTTGACGGAACGCACGAGCACGCAGGAACGGATTCGGGGCTATCAGATGGGGTGCGACAATTATCTGGCTAAGCCTTTTGAACTCCAAGAATTGGGGGCGGTTATTCGCTCTTTGCTCGATCGCTACGCTCTAATCGCTCAGGCACCCTCTCGTTCCCCGGAACCAGAACCGACGCCAACAGAGGCACGCAGCAGAGCCAATGACAAGCCAGAAGAAGATTTTTTAACTCAAAAGTCAAACACCAGCGATTCCCTACGGGATAGCTCCGCTTCACGGGCATCTCCAAGCCAAAATGCCCCGAGTTTGACCCAGCGAGAGCGAGAAGTGCTAGATTTGCTGACAGAAGGTCTTTCTAATATTCAAATAGGCTCCCGACTCCACCTGAGCCCTCGAACTGTCGAAAAGCACGTCAGCAGCTTGTTCAGAAAAACTGACAGCAACAACCGAGCAGAACTCGTTCGCTTTGCGATGGAACACCATTTAGTCAGATAAGCGTCAACGCTCTGGGCAAGAAAATTACCTGCACTTACCACGCTGAATAAATAACATCATGGTCAACAATTACTTAAAAAATCAGAAAATTCTATATGCTGCAGCATTAGCAGCTTCCATAATTTTCTGTATTGCCATGACATCAATGGGAATCAGCAAGTATTACAGCGTTTTACAGGGTGGAGACAACTATAACGATTTCCCTACCAGCGGTTTCAGCCTCATCCGAGTTCTAATTAACGGTTCCTACTTGATAGCAACAGTTACATATATTATCTGGTTAATTAAAAAAAAAACGCCCTGTTCCAGCTTTCTAGACATTTGCAAGTATGCAATCCCCTTTCTGGCACTTGCCCTCATAGCTTATCCCCAAAGCAGTGACATTTATATGTACTTGCATTACGGAACGATGAGCTTACATAAAATTAATCCTTATCTGAATAATCCCGATACCTTAATTTCTAACGTATCTCCCTTCCTCCACTGGGGGCAAACTTCTACCTACGGCCCCGTTTCTTTATTCTTTTTTGCCCTATCAGCACTTGGTGGATCAATTAGCCCTTTACTAGCCGTTTATATTTTTAAAATAATCTGCGTGTTGGTACACACGCTCAATGGCTACTTAATTTGGCGCTTGCTAACAAATGCTGAAAACCGTAACCTCATAACACTGGCCTATTTAGTCAATCCCATGCTATTGAACGAGCAAATAGCTAATGCTCACCTTGACGTTCTTCTTGCGAATACATTGATCGTTTTAATAGGATGTATTTATTACCAACGTTATGTTTTGGCAATTTTAGCAATTTGGGTAGGTTTTTTAGTAAAAACCTTACCTATAATTTGGTTGCCATTAGTTGTTGCTTTCCTCTGCAAGCAGCGTCGGTGGAAAGATTTAGCAGCATCCGTCTTGCTTTCTTTATTAATTATCGTGGTGATAACTTATACATTTATGCCAACAGTTTCAGCTTGGAGAAGTCTTTTAAATCCGGGAACCGCCGGGGCGACTGCTCGATCGTTTCACCATGCGATCAATTTATTTATGGATTTTTTGCCCAATATAAGTGTTGAAACTAGGGAAAGTATTCTATCATTCCTCAAATATTTTGCGTATTTAAGCTGGATTTTTTACTATGCAGGGACGTTAATTAAATCATTATTCCGCAAAAAAGATTCGGAAATTAATTTGGTATCAGATATTGGATGGACGACTCTCACTTTGTTTTTGTTTGCTACACCTTGGCTAATGCCTTGGTATCCATCTATTTTGCTGCCAATTGCTGCTTTGAGTATCAATTATCCCCATTTTGTATTGACAAGTTTAACTTTTTCTGTAATTGCTCAACTAGGGGAAAAAATGGAGCCATCAATAGAGAGAGCTTGTTGAATAGATTGATAAGCAGTTAAAC
>NZ_JAUBRN010000106.1:0-10945 GCF_036701875.1 Microcoleus sp. MON1_C5
GACATTTTCGGGTTCTATATTTTTTACTTCGTTCAAGTCAGTTACATGATACCTCATCTTTCTGATAAAGGCTATATTGGAGTTCAAGAATGGGAGTACACCCCGAAATACCCGTAAGAGTAGCCAAACTACTCAAGCGACAAAAAGGGAAATGCGCTCACTGCGATAACTACTTCAAAGGTGGAGATTCGATAGAGGTTGACCACATCGTCCCCAAATCGAAAGGTGGAAAGGAATCGTATGATAATTGGCAGCTACTCCATCGACATTGCCACGACACAAAGACTGCCAATGATGGCAGTCTTGGTAACAAATCTAGCTGCAAAAGTGCTAAACCTAAGCCACCAGTGGAACCAAGCCTTTGGGCTTGGGAAAACGATATGTTGGTAATGACGTACTGATGACAACAGCCGTTTTATTGAGGAGCGGAATGATGGGAAACTATCACGTTCCGTTTTGGAGAGCAGTGGAGGAGGCGACTCCTTCACTGACTTTAATTCAGTTGACAAAAAGAATGCAACTGTAGGCAAGTTCCAAGCCAGATGCTCATCAGTCATTTCCAGTTTTTTAATCTAAAATCTAAAATCTAAAATCTAAAATGGTATAATCCATAAAACTTGATATTAATTATGAGCGATCGCACCCCGCAGGTGAGCGTAGTAATTCCGGCTTACAACTGCGCTGCTTACGTCGGCCAAGCCGTAGATAGCGTTCTGCACCAAACCTATGCTAACTGGGAAATTATTGTCGTAGACGACGGCTCCCGAGACGATACCAAGTTAGTTTTAGAGAAATATGGCGATCGAATTCGCTACATTTACCAACAAAATCAAGGAGTTTCGATTGCCAGGAATCACGGTATCCAGCTATCGCGAGGAGAATTCATCGCCTTTCTCGATGCTGACGACTACTTTTTTCCCGACAAATTAGCAGCACAAATGGCTGTATTTGCAGCGCGACCAAATCTAGGAATAGTCCACAGCGGCTGGCGTCTAGTTAATAGTATAGGCGAACCCCTAAAAGATGTCAAACCCTGGCAAAATGTCCCTAAATTAGACTTAGAAATGTGGCTGCGGTGGAAACCAGTATTACCCAGCGCGATGGTATTTCGCCGTCAGTGGTTAGAGCGCGCCGGCGGATTTGATCCTCGATTTCCACCGGCGGAAGATACAGATTTAGTGCTGCGTTTAGCCTTAATGGGATGCGAAGCAGAGTGGCTGCAGCAAGTAACTGTTTGCTACCGCCAGCACGAACAAAGCGCCATGTACAAAGGTTTACCGCAGGCTAAATCCCTCGCCGCAGTGATGGACAATTTTTTTGCCCGCCCCGAGTTGCCGGATAAAATACGTTTGTTGGAAAAGCAAATCAAGTACAGTACCTTAGTTTGGATTGCTTGGTACTTGTACCGCACCGGTCATTCTGTTGAGATGGTAGAGTTTTTGCAGCGTTCTTGGAATTATACGCCTTATTTGCCTGTGGAAACAGTAATTAATTGGGCGGAAGCTTTCGCCGAGTTTTCGCAGGATGCGGGAAATGAATTCGATGCCGATTTATTAGCTCAATCTCCGGAGTGGCAGCAGTTAATGCAGTGGACTATTCTCGGTACGCCAGCTTGATTGTGTTGATAGTAGTCGAGCGAGCTTTTATGTCATTTGTGGTTGATTCGTGATAGTATAACTTGCGCGATCGTAAAGGCGGGTTTTACCAACAATCTATAGCGCTTTTCAGGGAGGTGAGATACACCTAATTTTACTCATCAAGGATATATTATGTGGTGCTGATCTGTAGGTGCGGAACTGTTAGATGTTCGATGACACTTGCAGATTGTTTCGGTCGACGCACCTTACCATAATGGTTTTCTAGGAACTGAGGTATATAGGACTTACGCAACTGGCACATTAAACAAAGGTATGTAGTTGCGCTTTAGCGCTCTTCTCTAAGTTAAGAGCGCTGAAGCGCAACTACATACCTAAATTTCAACCCCTATTTGTGAAAGTTGGCTTGAGTCCTAATAAGGTAAGTATCGGGAGTTCTGAGTTCGATATGGCCGTCAATTCCTAATCCTGAACAGGCGTCGATATTGGTAGTCTCGATCGGCTTATTTGAAGGTTTTTTGGACTTTTTATAAGTCTTTGAGTGTCATCCTATTGATTATTCCTTGGCAGAAAATGAGTTGCCGCAGCTACAGCTTTGGGCGGCATTGGGATTGTGAAATCGGAAACCTCCGCCCATCAAGTCTTCTGAATAATCCAAGGTGAGCTCATTGAGATATTTTAAGTGCTGGGGGTCGATCGCAACGGAAATTCCCTCGGACTCGCATACCGCGTCTTCTGGGGCTGGCGCCTCGTCAAATGCCATTGTATAAGACAAACCGGAGCAGCCGCTCGATTCCACGCCCAGACGAAATAAAGCATTGGGGTTCGGATGCTTCGACTTGAGGCGCGTTACTTCTGTTGCTGCTGTTTTGCTCAGATGAATCATTATGAGTAATTGGTAATTGGTAATTCGTAATTGGGAAGTAATGTTGAGTTTTGAAAATGTAGAATGTGCCTAGGCGTGTACCTTACCCGGAGAATGTAAAGTGCGCCGGGCCGCGCACCTTACCCCTATATTTTTAGCAACTTGAGTTACTTAGCCTTTTCATTACGAGCATAATCGTCTTGAAAGCGGATAATATCATCTTCTCCGAGATATTCGCCATTCTGCACCTCAATTAAAACCAGGGGGATAACTCCCGGATTTTCCAGGCGGTGAGAAGTGCACTGAGGAACGTAGGTAGACTGATTTGTAAACAGAACTTGTTCAGTTTCGCCACAAGTAACTTTTGCAGTACCAGAAACCACAATCCAGTGTTCGCTGCGGTGGTGGTGCATTTGCAGGCTGAGGCGGTGTCCTGACTTAACTTCGATCCGCTTAATTTTATATCCGGGGCCTTCTTCTAGAGTCGTAAATGAGCCCCAAGGCCGCAATTCTGTAGCGGCTACTGCGTTGGGTGCTGCAGGTGCGTGCAGAGTAGATACTTGAGAAATTTCTTGAATCTGAACCATGATTTTTACTCCTTGAGGATTGCTTGCTGAATCCTTTGGTAAACGACTTTGTTTTTTGAGATTAACTAATCTATAGTTAAAACCGAAGCCCACCTGCGGGAACCGCTTAGGGGACTGTAGATTTTTGCACTTTTGTCTGCTTTGCCCGATCGACTTGCCTTAACAACCATAGCAAAACCAACATAGCTGTTGTCACCTGGTATTCGCTCGATCGCCCCAATCTACATCAAATCTTCATAGAAAGGGCGCTGGTTATTGAATATTGATTAAAGGTGAATCCTAATCCACCTCTTGAGACTGCTGCTGCAAAACTTCTAGCATCTGGTTAGAGATAATGACCCTAGGATATACCACCCGCAACAGCAGCAGATTCATCAATAGCCGCCCGTTGGGTTCGTTACCATCCCGAAATGGATGAATCGAAACAAAGCGAAGATGTGCTTTAGCTGCCAACTCTAGCGGATGTAACGATCTGATTTTATCACTGTTGAGCCATTGGGTAAATTCCCGCATCAAACCCAAAAGCAAATAATGAGGCGGATAGAGGTATTCGGTACCGGCGGCTTTGAGCTCTAACTGCCGATCGCGTCCAGCTTCCTCCGGGGCGATCGCCCTTATAATTTAAGTTGTGAATTTGTTTAATTTCCCATTCACCGATCGCAGTGTCCGATCGCGTTAGCATTTCAATGTAGTCGATCGCATCTCGATGTGCGATGACTTCTAGGTGTTCTCGCTTTCGTTTTGCCACCTACAGTGATGCCGATTTTAGAACTAATTCGGTTTCGCGCTGTGTCAAAGTATTTCCCTCAATCGCATTGGAGTGATAAGAAAACCGAACGTCATAGAGTTTTTTCAATTCTGCAACCCGGGTGGGAGAAAGCGGCCGAAAGCTATCTAACCACGCTTTGAGTCGATCGACTTTTTGCAATTTTTCAGAAAGATTCATTGCTGGTGAGAAGGCACAATGCTGGTGGAGAATGTCACCCAGACGCTGAGGATAAAGTCGGACTAACAGTGCGATAAAGTTAATTGGCGATCGGGGATTGAGTAGTTGGGAATAACTGCATAGAGAGTATTTATTAAAACTATGCACTGACAATCGTAACTTGTTCAGTAGTTGCCCTTGCTAAAATCGCTAAAACTTTTGAAGCTAAAGGCTTCAAATCAGCCAAGCGATTAGATGGTGCTTGTAGAACAATTACCGCAATATCAAACTGTGGTAAATTTTGTTAAAATGATAAGTTGCGAGCGACGGTGATGCAAAGATCAAACTCTGCTTCTGCAAGTGCAAGAAGTTGACCATTTTTTACACCTGCCCATCCCATTTGTGGAACGGTTTTTATCTCATAGTCAACAAATTCTCTGGCAAATTTGCGATCTATACACTCATCCAAAAGAAGCTTCATGCGTTATGCTACCATGCCAACGAGCTGTTTTTCTACCTGTTCCAGCAACGCGATAACTTGCTCTTTAGTTACGGTTGGAAATCCATCTAAAAAATCATCAATGGATTCTCCTGCTTTTAGATAGTCCAGAAGTGTTTGTACCGGAACCCTAGTACAAGCAAATACTGGGGTTCCCCCCATAATCTCAGGAGATACGCTAATAATTGAAGAGTGTTCAAGCATAAATATTTAGATCTTCGGGTTCCATAGTTAAGTTATCGGCTTTAACTATTTTTTTACTCGGATCGAATAAGTTTGGATTTTTTGGTAGCTCTACCCAATTGAGTAGATCCACATATAATACATGATACTAGAGCGATCGGCATCCCATCCTCTACTCTAGATCAACATCTTTTCGCCACTTTGACAGGAGCATCAAAATGAACAGCAACGGACTGCCACAAAAGCAAGGTCTGTACGATCCGCAGTTCGAGCACGACGCTTGCGGAGTCGGATTCATCGTACACATGAAGGGTAACAAATCCCACGAAATTGTCGAGCAGGCACTGACAATCCTCTTGAACCTCGACCACCGAGGCGCGTGCGGCTGCGAACCCAACACCGGAGACGGGGCGGGGATTTTGATGCAGGTACCCCACAAGTTTCTCAAGAAAGTAACGGCGGCCCTAAACATCGAACTTCCCGAAGCCGGCGAGTACGGCGTTGGCGCGATTTACTCGTCGCCAAATCAAACTGAACGCGAAAACGGCAAACGCATTTTTGAGGAAATCGCCGCCGAAGAAGGCCAGGAAGTGCTGGGCTGGCGCGATGTTCCCACCAACAACTCGTCCCTCGGCGACACCGCCAAATCTAGCGAACCCTTCATGCAGCAAGTGTTCCTCCGGCGCGCCGCAGGTATCGATGAGGCGGCTTTCGAGCGGAAACTGTACGTCATCCGCAAGCGTGCTCACAACGCCATCCGCAGGACTAACACAGACCCATACTGGTATAATTCCACACTCTCCTGCCGGACGATCGTCTACAAGGGTATGTTAATGCCGGTGCAAGTCGGCGATTACTATCCGGACTTGCACGACCCGGACATGGAAAGCGCTCTAGCCCTAGTTCACTCGCGCTTCAGCACGAATACTTTTCCGAGTTGGGAACGATCGCACCCTTACCGCTACATCGCCCACAACGGCGAAATTAACACGATGCGCGGCAACATTAACTGGATGCACGCGCGGCAATCGCTGTTCGAGTCGGAACTATTCGGCGATGACTTAAAGAAAATCCCCAATTTAATCAATATCGAAGGCAGCGACTCGACGATTTTTGACAATGCTTTGGAATTGCTGACTTTGGCCGGGCGTTCTTTGCCTCACGCCGTAATGATGATGATTCCCGAACCTTGGACAGCCCACGAGTCGATGAGTGACGAGAAAAAGGCTTTCTACGAATACCATTCTTGCTTGATGGAACCTTGGGACGGCCCAGCTTCGATCGCCTTTACCGATGGTACTTCGATCGGGGCCGTGCTCGATCGCAACGGTTTGCGCCCTTCCCGCTACTGCGTTACCAAAGACGACTTGGTAATTATGGCATCGGAAGCCGGAGTTTTGCCGATCGCCCCAGAACGAATTGTATCAAAAGGCCGCTTGCAACCGGGGCGGATGTTCCTGGTAAATACCGAGGAAGGCCGCATCGTCTCTGACGAAGAAATTAAGACCAAAATCGCCACAGAACACCCGTACCGCGAGTGGATCGACCAGCACATGGTCGAAATCGCCAAACTGAAAGATGCGCCGGCCGTAGCAGAATCTCATCCCGAAACATTATTGCAGCGGCAAATGGCCTTTGGCTACACCTTTGAAGAACTGCGGTTGCTGTTAGCACCGATGGCGAAAGATGGCGTGGAAGCTGTCGGCGCGATGGGTGCGGATACGCCGCTGGCGGTGCTTTCCAATCGACCAAAACTGCTTTACGAATACTTCCAGCAGTTGTTTGCTCAAGTTACCAATCCGCCGATCGACTCTATCCGCGAAGAAATTGTGACTTCTGCCGAAACTACGATCGGCGCTGAACGCAATTTGCTCAAACCGGAACCGGAAAGCTGTCATTTAATTGAACTGAAAACGCCAATTCTCAGCAATGAAGAATTAGCTAAGCTCCAACACGTAAATGAGGGCAATTTCAAGTCCATCACCGTGCCGATTTTGTTTGACCCCAAAAGCGGTGTGAAAGGTCTAGAACAAGCCTTAGAAGAGGTTTTTGCCGCAGCAGACAGCGCGATCGCCTCCGGGGTGAATATCATCATTTTGAGCGATCGGGGTATCAGTCCAGACAAAGCCCCAATTCCGGCGCTGCTGGCAGTTGCGGGCCTGCACCACCACTTGATCCGCAAAGGTACGCGCACGCGGGCGGGACTCGTTCTCGAATCCGGCGAACCGCGCGAAGTGCATCACTTTGCGACACTTATTGGATATGGTTGCGGCGCGATTAATCCGTATTTGGCCTTTGAGACGATCGCCGATTCGATCCGCGAAGGATTGTTGCTAAATGTCGAGTACAAAACTGCTTGCAAAAACTACATCAAAGCCGCAACTAAAGGGGTGACGAAAGTTGCCTCGAAAATTGGTATTTCGACAATTCAAAGTTATCGCGGCGCGCAGATTTTTGAGGCGATCGGCTTAAACAAATCCGTAGTCGATAAATACTTTGCTTGGACAGCCTCGCGGATTGAAGGTGTAGACCTCGAAGTCATCGCCCAAGAAGCAATTTTGCGCCATAATCACGCATTCCCCGATCGCCCATCCAGCGGACATACTCTCGATGTTGGCGGCGAATATCAGTGGCGGAAAGAAGGCGAAGCGCATTTGTTTAGTCCGCAGACAATTCACGCGCTGCAAAAGTCAGTGCGCGAGGGCAGTTATACGCTTTTCAAACAGTATTCTGGACTCGTAAACGAACAAAACCAGCAGCATTTTACCTTGCGCGGTTTGTTGCAATTCAAACAGCGGGAATCGATACCCATTGAGGAAGTTGAGCCGATCGAATCTATTCTCAAACGCTTTAAAACTGGGGCGATGAGTTACGGTTCGATTTCTAAGGAAGCCCACGAATCTTTAGCCGTAGCGATGAACCGCATTGGTGGCAAATCGAACACCGGTGAAGGCGGCGAAGATCCGGAACGCTACACTTGGACGAACGATCGCGGCGACTCGAAAAACAGCGCGATCAAACAAGTTGCTTCCGGGCGTTTCGGCGTTACCAGCTTGTACCTTTCCCAAGCGCGGGAACTGCAAATCAAGATGGCGCAAGGCGCGAAACCCGGTGAAGGCGGACAGTTGCCCGGTAAAAAAGTATACCCGTGGATTGCCAAGGTGCGGAACTCGACTCCGGGTGTGGGATTGATTTCGCCTCCTCCTCACCACGACATTTATTCGATCGAAGATTTGGCTGAATTGATTCACGACTTGAAAAATTCCAACCGGGAAGCGCGGATTAGCGTCAAACTCGTGTCGGAAGTTGGAGTCGGGACGATCGCGGCCGGGGTTGCGAAAGCCCACGCCGATGTCGTGTTGATTTCCGGCTACGACGGCGGTACCGGCGCTTCGCCGCAGACTTCGATCAAACACGCGGGATTACCTTGGGAATTGGGACTGGCGGAAACTCACCAGACTTTGGTTCTCAACAATCTCCGCAGCCGGATTGTCGTGGAAACTGACGGTCAAATGAAAACCGGCCGCGATGTAGTAATTGCTGCCTTGCTTGGCGCTGAGGAATTCGGTTTTGCGACCGCGCCACTGGTGACATTGGGCTGCATTATGATGCGCGTTTGCCACCTCAACACTTGCCCGGTGGGCGTGGCGACGCAAGACCCGCTGCTGCGGAAAAACTTTACCGGCGACCCCGAGCACACGGTAAACTTTATGACCTTCGTCGCCCAGGAAGTCCGGGAAATTATGGCGCAGTTGGGCTTCCGCACGCTGAATGAAATGGTGGGGCGGACTGATGTTTTGGAACCTCAGCAAGCTGTGGAACACTGGAAGGCTAAGGGTTTGGATTTCTCGAAAATCCTTTATCAGCCGGAGGTTGGGGCGGATGTCGGGCGCTATTGTCAGATGGCGCAGGATCACGGTTTAGAAAAGTCTCTGGACATGAGTGTACTGCTGGATTTGTGCAAAGGTGCGATCGAAAACGGCGAAAAAGTACACGCCAAACTGCCAATTACCAATGTCAACCGCGTTGTCGGCACAATTCTCGGCAACGAAATCACCAAACGCCACTGGGAAGGTTTGCCGGATGACACGGTGCACCTGCACTTCCAAGGCAGCGCTGGGCAAAGCTTTGGCGCATTCGTGCCCAAGGGAGTCACCCTGGAGCTCGAAGGCGAAGCTAACGACTATTTGGGCAAAGGGCTCAGCGGCGGCAAGATCATCTTGTATCCGTCGCCAGCTTCTACCTTCGTCGCGGAAGAAAACGTGATTGTCGGTAACGTAGTGCTTTACGGCGCGACATCCGGCGAGGTTTTCATCCGAGGGATAGCGGGCGAACGTTTTGGGGTGCGTAACTCCGGCGTTAACGCAGTAGTTGAAGGTGTGGGCGATCACGGTTGCGAGTACATGACTGGCGGCAAAGTTGTAGTTTTGGGTGAAACCGGGCGCAATTTTGCAGCGGGTATGAGTGGCGGTGTTGCTTACATTTTGGATGAAGCGGGGGATTTTGCAACTCGCTGCAATATGTCGATGGTGGATTTGGAAAAATTGGAGGATGTTGAGGAAATTAGCGATTTGCGGCAGATGCTTCAAACTCACGTTGATTTGACTGGAAGTGCGAAAGCATCGAAGGTTCTGGCTGCGTGGGATGAGATGGTGCCGGTGTTTGTGAAGGTGATGCCGAGGGATTATAAGCGGGTGTTGCAGGCTATTGAAAGGGCGATCGCATCGGGTTTAAGCGGTGATGATGCGCTGACGGCTGCGTTTGAAGAAAACGCTCGCGATGTCGCTCGGATTGGCGGCAGCTAGGGTTACGATGGGTGCGTTACGGCTACCGCCTAACGCACCCTAGTGGACTGGTTCCTCTGAAAAATTGAACTGAGATTCATCCAACCTTCCGAAAGATACTTTTTGACAAGCTGAATGTGCTTATCTCGAAATAAATCAGTGGCCCCAAACTCGGTCTGTAAAGTTTTTAATTCTGCGATAACATTATCCTGGCTGAAAAGATAATCAGCATTTTCAAATTTTGGCTCCCCAGGGAGGAAGTCTGAAATCTTTTGACCTCCCAAGTTTTTTACAAAGCGGTCAAAGGTTTCCTCGGCTGGTAATGCCCGTTTCTCATAAAGCCAATCAGGTAGATCCATATAGATTCATCTGAAGGTTAAGTGAGGGCTAACTATTGATCGGCATTTGCGGGACAAATACCCATATTTATATTTTCATACATACCGCATATTTTGTTTTATGTCAAATGCTACTCAGGAATATTTTTGTTATGGGTGTTTTTGTATGTAGAGATTTTTTAGGATTTCTATAATCTGATGAAAACAAAGGATCATTAAGGTTTAATGTATCTCTATCCATTTACTTAGTAACGCCCCCTAAGCGATTGCTCATTCATCTAACAGTGTTATGCCGCTGTCATGCTACCAACTAAAAATGGGTGGGATTGTATACCCACCCACTTTTTTCCAACTGTTACAGCTTAAAGCCTAGTACGCTCCAGCAATTGCCTTTGCCCCTGCCAAACCACCACCAACTCCTCCACCAACCGCTCCGATAGCACCACACATTGGAGCTAAATAAGCAGCAACTGGTGGAGCAACCGGAGCAATAAGAACATCAACGGTATAACAGGTGACTACAGCACCTGCTGCCCCACCAACAAAAGACCAAAAACCGTTTATGAATGAACCGACTGAATCGCTAGCAGCAAAAGCTGGACTTGCAAAACCATTCCAAGCAATTACACAACTAAGAATCACTGCGAACAAGGAGCGAAAGGCTTTAACTCGCATAATCAACCTCTTTGAAACTGGTACGACTGATTGGATATAAAAGTTACACAAGCAATAATGTCAACTTTATAAGCTATATGCTAGCAATAGTGCTAGGCTTCGTCAATAATACTTAGATATTGACCTTTTCTACCCACATTCCGCACTTTGGGGTGTCACACAGCATAATTACGCAGAAGACTCTATCTTTAAAGTAATAAATTATGCCTTTAAACAGCTTTTTAACCGTTAATGTACGGTATTTTAGTATAATTTATAGTTTTATTGCGGGATAAAAATAAGTAAAAACCGATTGTGACCGTTGAGGGTGCCGAATGTGGGTTTTATAAATTTGTTAAGATAGTTAAACCCTATGTAGGGTTCGTCAGACATCAAGATTTTCGGGCGTATTTTAAGGTTTTTGCCTGATGCACCCTACCGATGGCGTTGCACAGTTGTGGTATGCTGAGCGCTAACAATCAACGAAAATTTAGCTATGATTTGTCCTGAATGTC